>JBDUXZ010000026.1 GCA_039944855.1 Rhodothermales bacterium
GCGTAGTTTGAGCTGAACACGGCCACGCCCTCCGCTTCGAGCCGCTCCCGCACCTTGAAGAACGGCGCGCCCATCGTCACCCCCATCGCCTTCACCTCCTCGCTCCGCGCCACCACGCACCCGTCGTTGTTCGAGAGCACGGCCACGGGCACGCCCGCGAGGTCGGGCCGGAAGAGCCGCTCGCACGCGACGTAGAAGTTCGAGCAGTCGACAAGGCAGAACAGCCGGCGTGGGGCTTTGCTGAGGGCCTCGCCGTCAGTCACGCGGCGGCGGGGGAGGGGAGGGGGCACGAAGGGGGCTGTGGCTGGAGGAGGGGACTGCCCCGAGGAACGGGTGCAGCGGTGTCAGCCCTCCGTCAGCACCAGACGCCCACCCCTGGGAAACCCAGCAAACCCGTCCCGCTCCGAAAGCCGCAGAGTACCCACGCGGTCCCAGCACAGCTCTCACCGCTGCGGCAGATGGCCTCCAATTTCTGCGAATACGATCTCCGTCTGCTCCGGTGGGTGGGGGGCGACGTGGACCGCTTCGAAGGCTTCCCAGTCGTCGTAGATAATGATGCTACTGTGCCCGCCACGGAGGTCGGTACGCCAGCAAACGACCACCTTCCCGTTATGGAACACGACGCCGTCAAGCACGCGTCCCGTTCCGCTAACCCCGGATTCGTCGCTCCGTCGGTAGAGGGTGAAAAGACGCGGTTCGTTCATGAGTGGGTGCTCGAGTTAATGGCGAACGCGGGTGCGTAACCGTTCGTGCTCTTCCGGTAGTCGTACAGTATAAATTCCGGATCGACATCCTTGATGTTGCGGCCAATTTCAATGGCGATGGGAGCAGGGACCGCCGAAAACAGATGCACAGGTCGAGCATGGCCGTGACGACTCCTAATCAAGTCCAGAAGCCGTCTAAACTCATAAGCGAACACGTTGAGCCGAGTTCTAGACCGGAGGAAGTCGCGTCCTGAGACACGCTCTTCTACGACGTCGGTGGCCTCGAGTCGGTATATGATCGGAGCGCCATCGAAGAGTGTCTCCACGAGTTCCGGTCGGACGCGAGCGCTCACCGAGATTATGACTACAAGCGGAGAGTCGTGTTCGTCGTCTCTCCCAGGCCCCGTAAGCTCGTAGAAGACTTCTTCTTCTTCCTCGTCAGCCCAGGACCAAGAACGAGGACCCCGGTGGTGTTGATACAAGTCGACAGATTGAACGTCGCCGATGTAACGACCAAACTGCACAAGGAGAGGAATCGGCGCAATCGCGAACACCGACAAGCTCCGCGGCCGACTCCGTCCAGCCCTCCGGCGCAGCAGATCCCCGGTTTGTTGCTTAAGCGCCTCTCGCATCACTTCGTAGAACCCCGCACTGCTCGATGGAATGCCGATACCGGCCAGGTCGATGTCAAACGGGTGTTCCTCCGCCGGATAGTTCGGAAGGAGAGCGCGGTGCGCCTTCCGCTCGTCGATCGTGAGGTCGCGCCCGTCTACGGGCGCGCGGAAGAACACCACGTGGGACTGCCTGTCGTCCCTCACATCGGTGAGGATGCGGACTCGCTCTTCGTGTTCGCGCTTGAACGTCCTAAGGAGATCCTCATCGTACTTCTCGACGAGGTCGAGGTCGTCGATGAGATCGCCGTGCTTCTTGCAGGTCAGCATGAGGTTGTCGATGTCCGTCGCGAGCTGACCGGAACGGGTAAGATGGCCGCGAGGCCCGTTCGGGCTGTAGGCTACGATGTGAGCGATGGTCCCCAGGTTTGAACGATCCTGCGTCAGGTCGTCGTGGAACACACGCACGTTGCACCCGCGAAACTCACACCGCCCCGACGATCGGGCCCAAAGCTCGAGCTTCGTGCTCAGCTTGATATGAGGCCGACGCTGGCCCTTCTTCCATGACGTATTAGACATCACGCAAAGTTCAGGTGAAGTGGGGTAAGGCATACACTCGTCGATGGCGGGCACCTTCCCAAGCCCGCAGTCGATCTGTGCCAGCGATGAGGAAGAACAACGCCTCTTCGTAGCGGTCGACGGTCAGCTTCCGCCGCCAATCGAGCCGATCTATGAACGAGGGCGACGGGTCGGGCTCGGGGTGCGTGTGCCACTCTCCGAGCCACGCAGAGGTCCCGCCGCTCTCGGACCAGGCGGATTTGATAGCAAGCTGGTGGCCTCTGCGGTGCCGGAAGAACCGCGCACGGGATCGGCGGTCGCCGGCCATCGGTTCGGTCACGGCGTCCACGACGACGTCGGCCGTGCCGGCGATGTAGCGGCCGAGCAAGACGCCCCCCGCCTCCGCCGCGTCGAGGCCGAGCTGGAGGTGACGGCGAATCGCGTACAGCGCCGACGGGCCGAGTTGCACACGTCCGCCTCCCGAGCGCGCGAACACGAGCTTGGTCGCGGTGACCGGCGCGCTCTCCGTCGTGGTCATGGCTCCACCCCGCAGATGGGGCAACGCGAGGACACGTAGGCGCACCGCTGTTCCTCTAACCCTGCGGCGCTCCGGCGGTGACGGGCGGTGACGGAGAACCCGGCCTCCTCGAAAGCCGATGGATCACCCTGCCAGGAGAGCAGCGGGCTCTCGCCTTCCACCCCGGTAAGTGCCCGGACCCCGAGCCTCACCGCTAGGAGTGCCGTCTGGAGGGCGTCTGCCGAGCCGTAAGGCGTGAACAAGCTGCCGCATCCCGAGAGCGCTTTGCCGTACGACCGCCCCGGCGGTGGCGGACCGGCGAAGGCAGCTCGGTTCGAGAGCGGAGCAGCCGAGGGCGCAGGCGGCGTGTACAGGCACTCGAAGCACCCGCGCTCGCCGGGACGCACGAGCAGGGCGTGTCCCCCGATCCCGTAGGGCTCCACCCACGTAAAGACCGTCGGCGGGCCGTGCTTTTCTGACCACAGCCGCTCGTTGAGGTCGAGCTCGACCGTGGGGCTCCCGAGCGCGACGACGACGAGGTCGTAATCAGCGAGCACGACCCGCCCGGACGCGACCGCATCTAGGACGTTTTCTCCGACGGCATCGACGGTGGTGTACGGGAGCTCGCGCTCGATGTGGACGTTCAATCCTATGACTTTCTTGTACCCACAGTAGGTCTTCCCGAGGACGTGGCGGTAGACGTTCTCCTCGCGGAGTACGTCGGGATCGACGAGCGTGAGGTCGAGGACGCCGGCTCGCGCGAGCTGCACGGCGATGTGGCCGCCTACCGCGCCGCACCCCACGACGAGCGCCCGCTTCCGGCTCAGCGCGTCGTCCGCTCCCCCTCGGGGAACGAGATAGGCGCAGTCGCGGCGCAGAACCTGAACGGGACGCACGCCGCTGCATCGTCCGCCGAAGAGCGGGTGGTCGGCCTGGACGCCCGCGAACTCGACACCGAAGAGGGTCGCCCCCCCGGAGGGCCGGGGGAGGGAGAACACCACGAGCTCGGTCTCCTGCGTCGTGCGTCGCCGCATACGCCGCGCGCGCTTCTTGACGTGGGAGAGCCGTCCACCGGGGAGGCTGGCTCCCATGAACGCGCATACCTCTTCGGCCGTCCAGAAAGGGCCGAGCGGAGGCGGAGGAGACGGCGTGGCACCCGCGGCCAGCGGCACGTAGAGCGCACGACGCGTGGGCAGCCCCTCGCCGGATAGCGACTTGTCGTAGCCGGGAAGGTCCGACGCACGTTCGGCGAGGTAGCGGACTTCCACCGGCTCGCCGGCCGTCCCACCTCGCCACGTCACCACGGCGAGGTCTGTGACACGGCCGGGCGGATCGACCACGCAGCGCACTGAGTCCCCGCCGGCCCGCGCCCAGTGCGCCTCCCACTCTTCGGCGAAGTCGGCTCGGTTCCGACCGCTGGCTCCGTCCGCGAGCAGGTCGAGCCCGCGGCGGAGCGCCTCGATCGCGAGGGCCGCCGGCCGCCGTCGGTCGAGGATGATCCCTTCGCTGTCTTGGTAGCAGATCAGTCCGACCCCGCTCTCTTCGTCTACGGGGTCTACGTGCGGGATGTGACCGAAGGCGTCCCACGGATAGAGCAGGAGTCGGGGCAGCGCGAGCGGGAACCGCGCCTCGAGCATGATCCCCACTCGCGCCTCCCGGCCACCGACGGTGACACGGCCGACGAGGTCGCCCGCGAGAATGCCACCGGTGCCGTCCGGCCGCAACGGCGACCGGAGCAGCCCGCTGGCAGCGACGTCCTGGAGGACGCGCTCGCGCTCGTCGGAAGTGAGGGGTCCGGGCACGGGCCTCCTAGGCCGCGTTGCTGGAGGAGGAGATGGGCGAGACCGTCGCCCGCGCCGTGGACTTCTTCTCCGGCACGGGGAAATCGTCGCCGAACTCCTTGCGGAGCCGCTTGCAGGCGTCCACCGGATCCACCTCGTCCCGCGCGTACTCCAGCGCGTCGCGGAGCTTCTCGAGCTTCTCCTCGAACGCCCCCATCTGCACGTTCGTCATCTTGGCGAAGAGGTCGGAGTACGGAGAGGTCGGGAGCTCGACGGCGAGCCGCCGCGCGAAGGCGCCCTCGTGATACGTCGACGTAAACCGCCCCAGCATCCCCTTCACCAGGCCGAGGAGGGCAGCGAGATCGTCGGGCTCGTCCTTCCCGTTCGCGTACTCGTCGACGTACTCGTTCGTGAGCCAGTGGTAGGCGGCCACCGTCAGCCCGATCCCGTTGGGGGCCGCGTTCCCGTCTGACGAGAACTTGTGGTCCTTCCACCGCTTGAGGTAACGGACCTCGCGCCGGAACTGCTTCCGGTCCTCCCCTCCGAACCGCTCGAAGATCTCGTCGGAGAGCCCCTTCGGGTCGGACGCCTCCCACCCCTTGTTCTCCTCGGACGATCCGAGCCGGCCCACGGCGAGTTGATCCCCGATGAACCAGTTCGCCCCGGCTTCGGAGTAGACCGCGATGTCGACGTGGTAGACGCGCTCGTTCGCCTTGTGGTACCACACCGTCACGCACGGTTGGCGGACCTCGACGTTCTTCGTGTGGCCGTCGAGCGCCTCGTGCACCCGTTTCTTCAGCGTGACGGGGTCGACGTCGGACACGGAGAGGGAGAAGTACAGCCCCTGGTCGATGTCGAAGTCACCCGAGAGCGGTTTCGTCCCCGTCCCCATCTCGTACGACCCCTGGTCGCGCCAGGTCCACGTCGGCACCTCCTCACCGTACTTCTCGAAGACCGCCGGGAGGTTGTCGTCGAGCTTCTTCCGGACGATATCGCGCTTATCGCGAAGGACCTGCTCGTCCTCGAACCGCTTCTGCTTGATAGCGTCGTGGAACTGGGTGAACTGCTTCTGTACGTCGGCCATGTCTGGGTGATAGGGTTTACAAGAAAGAAGAGGGGGCGACGGCTTTGTGCCGTCGCCCCCGTGGATCAGCCGCGAGGCGGGTGCGGGTCGTTCCCGTACGAGTTCGACTCGCGGATCTGACCGTTCCGACCATGGATGCGGTGCTCCGCGCCCGCAGCACGGGCCTGAGAACGACCGGCTTCCGCGGCGGCGGCCTGCGTGCGGTGCGTGCTCGTGACTTGGCCGTTCGCGGTGTTCGTCCATCCCGCGCCGTTCTTGTTCGGCGTGGTGTGGACGCTGGAGGGCGTGTGTTTGGGCATATGAGTAGTAGTAGGTCTGGGCGGGTGAGTCGAAGGCAACCCCGTGCTGGAGCCGCATGGGCGTCTGGCGCTCCCGCAAGTAGAATGCCAATATAGTCACTAGTGCCACACTGTCCTACGTGTCGCACGCGGGCCATTGTACGATGTGCGGCGATATGCTTACCTTCACCCTACTCCCCTCCACTGTCGCCTATCTGTCATGCCGCACGAGATCGACACCGCCAGATTGGCCGCCGCGATCCGCGACCGTCGCAAAGACCAGAACCTCGGCGTCCGCGCCGCCTCGTCTGAGATCGGCGGCGTCAGCTCCTCGACCCTCTCGCGCGTTGAGAAAGGGAACCTCCCCGACCTCGACACCTACCTCCGACTGTGCCGCTGGCTCGGTCGACCTGCGACGTATTTCGCACGGGACCCCGGTGGCGTGGCAGCGCAGGAGACTCGGTTGCCGGACGATGTCATCGTTCAACTCCGGGCCGACCGCACCCTCGACGAGCGCACCCGCGACGCCCTCGTCACGATGATCCGCACGGCGTATGCAGCGGCAAAGCGCGGGGACATCGAGGACGAGTCCGTTTATGAGTAGGCCCCGAGAAGCGATCTACCGATAAGCAGCAGGACGATGAAGCGAGGGTTCAAATCGAAAGCGGAACGACGGGCGATCAAACTCCGGCTCGATCTCCAGCTCCAGGACACCGATCCCCTTCCAGCGCGGCGACTCGCCGGGCACCTCGGCTATCAGGTGGTACGGCCGGGCGGAGTAGGGGGGCTTCTCCAGAGCGCAGCGGACTGGTTGAGTTGCTGCGAGTGCGGCTGGTCGGCCCTCGTGCTCTCGGGCGACGGCGTACGCCTCATCGCCTATAACCCGGCGCATAGTCCAGCCCGCCAGGAGAGCAGCCTCATGCACGAGATGGCCCACCTCCTCTGCGAACACCCCAGCACCGCGTTCGACTTGGGCGGAGGGCTGGCCCTTCGCCAGTTCGTCGAGGATCACGAAGAAGAGGCCGCCTGGCTGGGGGGGTGCCTTCAGCTCCCACGCCCGGCCCTGGCTCATCACGTGTACAGACGGCGCACGCCGGAGCAGGTCGCCGAGCATTTCACGGCCAGCCTCGACATGGTCCGCTACCGCTACAGCATAACCGGACTCGCGAGGCAATTGGGGCGTCGGGGATGGACGTGAGCCTACGACTCGCGCCGTACCCTGAGCACTGGCCGGGAGGATAGGCCCCCGTATTCGAAGCCCAGCGCATCCCCCTACGCCACGTACAGCCCTGCCTCGGCCCGCACGAGCCCCAGCTCCGCCAGCGTCTCCAGCACCGGGGTCACGGTCTTAGGCCCGGCCCCCCGGAACCGCGCCGCTACGCTCCCGGCGTCGGCCGACCCCAGCGCGGCCACCGCCTGGCGGACCGCCACCGTCTGCGCTGCCATCCCCGACGGCCACGGCCGCGGCTCGGCCGCCTCGGGTTCCGGTGCCACCGTCGCCGGCAGCGCGAGCCCCGCCTGGCTCGTCGCGTCGGGGTCCTGGAACGCCGGCCGGAGGTACCGCACGACGCCCTGACGCTCCTCCTCGCGACGCTCGGCGTTGAGGGCCACGAGCCGGTCCAGTACGGCCCCCTCGAACGTCTTCGCCTCGGCGTCGAGGTCGCTCCACCCGTATGCCTCCAGGACCACCCGGTCGAGTTGGCGGTGGAGGTCGAGGAGCGTGTGGGCGAGCCCGGCGTCGGCCGCTCGCTGCTCCGTCTCATCCAACGCGCGGCCCGCGCGGAGCGCCTCGACGGCGTTGTAGAGGTCGGTCAGCCCGAGCGTCGGGTGCGCCGCCTGGCGCGCCTTTCGGTGTGCGTCGATGGCATCGCCCAGCCGCCGGATCTCGGCCTCCTGCGCCTCGGTCGGGACGGGGAAGGGGAAGGTCTCGAAGCACTTGCCCTTGTTATAAACCGGATCGTTCCCGACGCCGAGCCGCCCACCCGCTGCGAGCGCCCACATACCATGGACTCGGCTCGACACGACCCCGAGGTGGTAGGCGTCGTCGATGGCGACGGCGACCAGTTTGTGCTCAGGGAGGATCTCCACGTCGAGGAACGAGAACACCCGATGCTTCGCCGTCTCCGGCGTTGCGATGAACCGGCCGAGCCCTTCGAGCGCCGCGCGGAGGTTCTCATTCGTCCGACCGTGGAGCCACCACCGCTCCCGGCGCTGCTTGTCTCGGTTGCCGTCTCGCTGGGGCTTCACCTCTCGGACGACGTGCTCGTAGATCTCGGGGAAGCTCTCGCGCGCCTCGTCGGCCTCATATCCGTAGAGGTCGATGACGTACCTGTCGCGCGCGGGCTTAGCGAGGTCCTTACCGTTCAGGGTTGGTCGGACAACTTGCTCAGTTCCAGGGACGCTGCCAAGGCCGAGCAATCTGGCCTCCTTGGGTGAGACGAGGAAGCCGCGGCCAGCGAGCATCATCCCGAAGCTCGCTAGCCCCTCGTTCGCCTCCAGCTTCTCCGCCTGCGTCACGTCGGCGCCGATGCTCAGGTCCGCGTTGATCTCGCCCACGGCCTCCGCCAGCTCGACGTCGGGCACCCCGTCGGCCGTCGGCGTCTCGCTTGCCACCGTCGCCAGCCGCCCGGCCCCGGGGTCGAACTCCGCCGCCCGCACGCCGACCGTCACGGCCATCCGGACGTCGGCCCCGTCGTCCACCCACGGGTGATTCGGGATCGCGAACGACAGCGCCAGCGGGTTCTCATCGGCGTCCAGGTGCCGCTCGACGATGCGCCGGTTGAACGTCTGCGTGACCGAGCTCGTCGTGATGAGCCCGAACCGCCGGACGCGCCCGGCGCGCACGGCCTCGGCCGCCCGCTCCCACCAGTACATCACGAGGTCGACCGACCCCGGCACCTCGGGGTACGCCGTCGCCAGCCGGTCGAGCGTCTCCTGGCCCAGCGACTCCCGCATCGGCTGGCCCTTCCCGACGAACGGGGGGTTGCCCACGATGAAGTCGGCCTCGGGCCATGCCGCCCGGCCCCCGTCGGCGTCCAAGAGCGCGTCCCGGTGCTCGACCTGGCCGTACCCCTTCAGGACCGGCTCCGGCAACGGCTGCGCGTCCCCGTGCGTCCTCACGTGCCACTGGAGGTACCCGATCCACAGCACGAGGTCGGCGACCGCCGCCGCCCGCGCCCCGAGCTCGATCCCGAGCATCTGGTGCGGCGTGACGGCCACGCCCTCGAGCTCCAGGCGCTCCGTCTGCCCGAACCGCCGGAGCGCCGCCCGGACCTCGCCCTCCAGCGCCTTGAGCCCCGCGAACGTGACGTAGAGGAAGTTGCCCGACCCGCACGCCGGGTCCAGCACCCTCACCCTCGCGAGCCGACTCAAGAACCCCGAGATCAGGTCGCGCGCCTCCGCCCGCTTCGCCCGCACCGCCTGCGGCTTCGTCGCCTCCTCGGCCTCGGCTTCGGCCGCCCGCGCCGCCGCCCGCACGCCCTCCCACTCCTCGCGGAGCGGCTCGATCACGGCCGGCCCGATCACGCGCTCGACGTAGGCCCGCGGCGTGAAGTGGGCCCCCATATGCCGCCGCTTCTTCGGGTCGAGCGCCCGCTCGACGAGCGTCCCGAAGATGGCCGGCTCGACCTCGCGCCAGTCCATGGACGCCGCCTCCAGCAGACCGTCGAGTTGGTCCCGGTCCAGCGCCGGCGCCCACCGGTCGCGGAACAGGACGCCGTCGAACTCGGGGACCGTCACGTCGACGCCCATCACGAACCCGCCCTCGTCCATCGCTCGGAAGAACAACGACAGCGCGCTCGGGAGCACGTCGAGACGGTCGCGGTAGGCCTCCAAGAGACGGCTGAAGGCCCGGTCCGGAAGCAGCTCGGCGTCCTCGGCGAACATGCAGAACAGGCACCGCGTGAGGAACCCGGCCGTCCGCTCCGCTTGCTGCTCGTCGTCGGGTGCGTCGGCGTCGAGCGATGCCGCGAGCTCGGCTAGCCGCTCGGCCAGCCGCTGCGTCACGGCCGCCTGGCGCCGGGCGGGGTCGAGCCCGTACGGGTCCTCGAACACGAGCCGGAGCCGCTCGCGGACCGCCGGGTCGCAGAGGTCGTCGAGCCTCACCCGGTACGCCTCGGCGCTCGGGAACGGGGCGTAGAGCCGGCCGGTCCCGCCGAAGTCGGCGTAGAGGTCGACGCAGTACCCGACGTCGACGACGGCGAGAAACGGGGGCACCGGTTCGGCCGGCTCCAGGTTGCGGGCGTACCGGGCCGCCTGGTTCTTCGCCGCCTCCATCGTGGCTTCCCAGGCCCCCGTCCCGCGGACCCCGTGCCCCTTCCGCTGGCGCTTACCCTGAGCGGCCCGCTCGGCATCGACCCCCTGCTTCGTCTCGAGCACCACGGCCCCGCGCTTGTAGAGGTCGGCGAACCCGACCGACTCCTTCGGCCCGTCGTGGAACCGAACCGGCCGCTCGAACACGTACGCGTCCCGCCTCACGTCGCCCGTCGAGGCCCCCGGCGGAGAGGCCCCGACGAGCACGGCGAGCTCGGTGAGGAACGACTGCGCGTTCGACCGCTCGGACGCCTGGGCGGCCTCCCACTTCTCGATGAAGGATTCGATGTCCGGCTCGCTGGCAGGGGAGGGCATTCGTGCTACTACCGAGGGCTAAGGGAGGGCAACTTCTAAGGTAACCCTCGTTACTTCGCGGTGGGGCACGATGCCCTTGCCCCGCCCGCCATGCCACCTCGCAGCCGGCCCACCGCGGCCGCTCCCCACGTCGGACGCTCGACGCTACGACGTGCGGGGGAGGATCAGATGTATATTCCCCGAAACGGAACCAAAACGGTGACCCCCATGGCCTCCCTCACCCTCAAAGGCATCCCCGACGACGTGATGACGCGCCTCCGCGAGCGGGCCGAGGCGGAACGGCGCAGCCTCAACCAGCAGGCGATCCGGCTCTTGGAGACGGCGCTCGACGAGGCGCGCCCGAGCTTCCTCGAAGCGCACGAGGCCTTCCTCAAGAAGCACGGCCCCCCACCCTTCGACGACGACTTCTTCGAGGGGCTGCGAAGCCGGGAGACCGGACGGCCCTCCCCTTTCGAGGACTTCGAGGACGCGGAGGACGGGGCGTGATCCGGTACCTCCTCGACACCAACATCCTCTCGGAACTGGTTCGTCCACAGCCAGACCCCCGCGTGCAGGAACGCTACCGCGTCCACGAACAGGAGGGGGCCATCGCGAGCGCCGTCTGGCACGAGCTCCTCTACGGCGTGGAGCGGCTTGCACCGGGTCGGCGGCGCGATGCGCTGGCGCGCTACATGACCGAGGTGGTTCAGGCGTCGCTGCCCGTGCTGCCCTACGATGCGGAGGCGGCGCAGTGGCACGCTCGCCAGCGCGCACGCCTCGAAGCACAAGGGAAGCCGCGCCCCGCACTCGACGGCATGATCGCGGCCGTGGCCGCCTCGCGCGGCCTCATCCTCGTCACCCGCAACACCGGCGACTTCGCGGGCTACGACGGCCTCCACGTCGAGAACTGGTTCGAGGGCGGCGATGGCTGACGAGCGCATACGGGTTTTCATCAGCCACAGCAGCCGTGTCCGAGCGTCGCTCGCGCCGCTGGTCGATCCGTCGGCGTACGCCCTCCAGAGCCCCACGCGGCGCCATGAACGCGGGGGGATGGCCGCGTTGTCCCGCCACCACCCGCAGCCGCTCACGCTGGGCTCTCTCGCCGACGGAGTCATCGCCGAGCGGTCGGGCTTCTCGAGAAGGAGGGGGGAGACATGAGCGACGCGAAACCCAGAGTGTTCGTGAGCTCGGTTATGGCGGACTTCGAACCCTTCCGAGAGGCCGCACGGGCAGGCACCACGGCAGGGGGCGGCGAGCCCATCATGGCTGAGGACTGGTCCTCGCAGGGCGTCTCCTCCCGAACGGCGTGCCTCGACCTGGTCGCCTCCTCCGACGCGCTCCTCCTGATCGTCGGCGAGCGGGGAGGGGGGCCGGCCACGTATAGGCTGCTCGTCGTGGAGGAGGAACTACGGGCGGCGCGTCATCGGAAGCTACTCGTCCGCGTGTTTTCGTGCAGGAGAGGGTAGAGCGCGACGAAGTTCTCCGGCCGGTTGGCCCGCTTGTACCCGCTCTTGTGGTGGACCTCGTAGCCCCGTCGGATCGCCCCGCCATCTTCTTCTCGGCTACGCGCCGGTGCGTTAGCCGCCAACGGCCCTCGCCCTCGTCCCAGTATTCGGCGTACCCGCTGGCATTCATGCATGTTTTGAGGGGCTTGGGTCGACGGCTCATGGTGCAGGCAGGTGGGGGAGGGGCACCCTCCCTATCAGGCCTTCGCGGCACCCGGTTAACCCGCGACCGATACGAGAGACGGCTCTGTAAAAGCAGGGTTGCACGGCTGCGGCTGGAGCGTGTCGGGAATTCTGAACTTGACATGGATGTCATTATATCGTATAATTGAACATAGAGTCAACTTTAACCCCGTGATCCCTCCCTTCGACGACCGTGGACTTCTCCCGCCTGGCGACCACCCGGCCACCTTCGTGGACCTCCGCGCCTCCCCGCTCGTCTGGGGCCCACCGGCCCGACCGGCCGAGTGGGACGACGACTGGCGGAACCACCTCGTCGACCAAGCCGAGATCCTCGTCCGCCAGCTCTGGACCGCCGGCATCACGGAGGTCTTCCTCGACGGCTCGTTCACCGAAGACAAACCGCACCCCAACGACATCGACGGCTACTTCGTCTGCGACGTCCGCCGCGTCGCCACCGGCGAGCTCCAGCGCGAGCTCAACGCGCTCGACCCCCACGGCGTCTGGACGTGGGACCCCGCCACGCGCCGCCCCTACCGGGGATACACCAAACGTCAGCTCCCCATGTGGCACGCCTACCGCGTCGAGTTCTACCCCCACTACAGCGAGTTCCAACAGTCCGGGATTACCAACAGATTCGGCCACCCGAAGACCTTCCCGGCCGCGTTCCGCGAGCGACGCCTGACCGACGAGGAGAAGGGGATCGTCCGCCTCCTCCCCGATTGATCGCCCCCGAGCGAGCCCGCGACACGCTCCGCCTCCCTGACACGATCACTCCAACACCGCAGCGCCATGATCCGCACCGACACCGAGTACCGCCGGGCGCTCCAGCGCCTGAAAGAGGAGACCGAGACGATCCGCGCTCAGCGCGACCACCTCGCCGGCCTCGGCCTCTCCGACGACGAGGTCGAGCGCGCGATGCAGCCGATGCTCTCGTTCCACGCCCAGCTCGAAGAGGAGGTGGACGCCTACGACAAGATGAAGAGGGGGGACCTCGGCCCGCTCCAGTCGCTCACGGCCATCGGCCGCTGGCTCGTGGGGGCCCGCATCGCCCGGGGCCTCACCCAGGCCGACCTCGCCGAGCGCCTCGGCGTCGACCCCTCCCAGGTCTCGCGCGACGAGCGGAACGACTACCGCGCCGTCACCGTCGAGCGCGCGCAGCGGATCATGGAGGCCCTCGGCGTCCGGTTCACCGCCCGCGCCGAGAGCCTCCTCGCGTCGGACGACACCCCGGCGGAGTACGCATAGCCCGAGTGCAGGCATGAGGGAGGACGACTCGTCAGACGTACGTCCCCCACGGGGGGACCCCCGCCGCCAGGCAACCGGGGCTGTCAAGGGGTTCGACTATCAGATCTGGCAGTCGGTCGATCTGTGGACCTCGCTGAGGGGTGACGAGGCGCTCTTCCTGGAGGCAGCGGAAGACGTGGACCGCGTGTCATCGGGGAGCGCCGAGACTGGGCAGGTGAAGGCGCTTGCTCGCCCCCTCACTCTACGGTCTGAGGCCGTGCAGTCGGCTCTGCGCCACTTCTGGACCCACCGCGAGGCGAACCGGGATCTCACCGTCACCTACGCGCTCATCACGACGGCCAGGAGGGGAAACGAGGACGGCAGGCCTTTCGGAGACCGGGCAGGACTCGACGTATGGGACGAGGGTCGGTCGCCCCTGTGCGACCTCTCCGACCTGCGGGCCTTCCTGGGGGAGCTCGATCTGGGTAGGGACCTCGGGGAGTTTCTCCGGTCCGCGACCGACGACGAGGTGCGTTCCGAGCTCGTCCGGCGGGTCCGGTGGGTCACCGACGAGCCGGAACGGTGGGGGATCCGCGACCGCGTAGAGCGGCGGGTCGTTCTCCACGGGGACCGGCTGGGGCTCAGTCCAGGTCAGAGCAAGCCCGCCGTGGATGCCCTCTATACCCGCGCCTGGGACGTCGTGACGTCGGAGGGGGATCGCCGCCTCGACCGGAGATCGTTCCTCGAGACGTTCGAGGAGGCGACGGCCGTGCTCACGCCGAGGTCGGTCCTCGCGGCCCCGGGTGGGGGGAGCGGGGCACTGGCTGCACGCGTGGAGCGAGTCCTTAGCGATTCCGCAACGGTCCTGGTCCGCACCCCAGTGGCTCGGGCGGGCCTCGTTCATGACGTCCGTCGGCAGCTCGCAGGCTCTGAGATCCTCGCCCTCACGGGGTCCTCCGGCATGGGAAAGTCCACCCTCGCCGCACTCGTCGCCGAGGCTGGAGGGGCATGGGTCCGGCTCGACCTGAGGGGAAAGGGGGAGGCGGACGCGGCGGACCTCTTCGACCTCGCCATGCTCGCAGTCGAGCAGCTCCCGGAAGGCTGCGCCGTGGTCGTAGACGATATGCCCGCGGCTGATGCAGGTCGCCTCGATCGGCCTTTGACCGGGCTCGTCCGTGCCGTTCAGAGGAGGGGAGGGCGGGTCCTCGTCACGTCGCAGACACCCATTCCCGACGCGGTCCTCGCGGCTGTAGGGAAGAGCAGCGCTCAAGCACACGTCGAGGTCCCCCCCCTCTCTGCCGACGAGCTGCGGGAGCTGTGTGCCGCTCACGGATGCCCGGACGATCGTGCGGGACAGTGGGCTCGGGTCATCGAGATCCAAACCAGTGGGCACCCGCAACTCGCCGCCGCCCACGCGCGCAACCTCGCCGAACGAGGGTGGGGGCGCGTCGCCGCCGCCGACCTCTTCGGGACACCGCCGCCCATCGAGCGGGTCAAGAGGGAAGCGCGGCGTCGCCTCGTCGCCCAACTCGACCAGCTCGACGCAGCCGCTCTCGCGTACCGCCTCAGCGTCTACGTCGGACCGTTCACGAGGGCGCAGGCCCTCCGCTTCGCCGGGACCACACCCGCAATCCCCATGGCGGGCGCGGCCCTCGACATCCTGACGGGGCCGTGGCTGGAACGTGTGGACGACGAACACCTCCGAGTCTCGCCGCTCCTAGGGAAGAGCTACGCAAGCCAGTTCGACTCCGCTACCGTGAAGCGGCTCCAGCACGCCGCTGCCCTCTCGTTCCTCGAACCGACGCTCACTCCCCGGGCCCTGAACGGGCTCCTCTTGCACGGGCTTGCAGGGGAGTGCGACGAGGCGCTCATCGCGGCTTTCCAATCCGTAACGCACCTCGATGAGGACGCGTTCGGGGCCCTGGCTGAGTGGATCTCCTGGCTGGCCTACGCAGCTACGGATGGCGAGCCAAGACCGCTCTACCCCCCTGATCCTCTCGTCAGCCTCTTCCTCCGACAACTCCAGGTCCGGGTGTCGCTCGCACTCGGGAAAGAGGACGCGGCTGTCGCGGCTATCCAGGCTGCGCTGCTGGAGTTGGACGCGGCCGGAACGGTCGGCGTCGCGCTCACTTCCGAGATGCTCCGATATCAGTTCGCGTCCCAGGCCGTGCTCGCCGTCGAAGGCCCCGAGCACCTCCCCTTCATTCTCCGGCAAGCCGCGACGGTCGCCCGGATCGCGGAAGATGGTCTGCTCCGGGAGATGGAAGCCGCTGCCGAGCGTGCGGGGCTCTTGTCTCCACCGTTTGACGAGAACGCCGAGATAGGCTCGCTGGACGATGTCGTCGGGCCTACGATGAGCGTGCTGGCCGTCCGCATCCGGACGGCGAAACACCTAGATCTTTTGCTGGACGCCGTCGAACAGGAGCCCGTGCTCGAACGGACCCTCGCCCCCCTCTTTAGAGACGATGTACCCGCATCGGCTGCGGTCACCGATGGCACTTGGCTTTCCGCATCGCGCGAAGACGAAGCCGGTGGCGAAGTGGATTGGGACGCTGTGGTTGCGACCCTTCAAAGGACCATCGGATACGCTAGGGCTCAAGGGTTCAGCGCGCTCGGTACGTGCGCTCGGCGTTCGCTGGCAACGGTGCTTCGGGAATACCTCCACGACCGTGACGCGGCGCTCGCTGTCCTCGATGGAGGCGACTCCGGGCGCCCCGAGCTGGAGGAGTACAGAGCGAAAATGCTTGTGCTCGACGGAGAGCACGAAGCCGCTCTCGATGTGTACCGCCGGGTCCTACCCCGATGGGCATCGGGCATCGGGCGGGCGAACACGATGCGAGCATACGCCTATCAGGATGCCGTCCGCTCGGCCGGGATGGTCGGACGATGGGAGGAGGCCGCTCGCCTGGCTGAGCGGGGGGCGGCCGTCGCGGACGAAGAACTCGCTGGCATCTCGTCGCCGCTTCCGACCGGATACAGGGCGGATCGGGCCTTTGCCTTGTACAGAGCCGGTCGGTACTCCGAATCGATCGCAGCGTTTACGCAGGTTTTAGAAGCACTCGACGACGCTCCGGCGCAACAGGGTTTCGGTGTGCTCCGAGGGAGGGTCGGTCACACGCTCGTTCTAATCGAGCAGGAGCTGACCCACCAGCCTGCGCCGGAGGGGTATGCCGCTCCGTATGTCGGGGTGTTCAGCCGGCCCGAACCCGACCATGCCGACTTTGAAGCCCCCGCTTCCCCGGTCTTGGTATGGGGAAGGCTTGCTCACATCGAGGATCTCGTTGGAGTCGAGGTAGGGGTCACCGAGAAATTCCTCTTGATGTCCGAGGGAAAGGAGGACCGTCTGGTAGCTCACGACCGGGCTCAGAGAATCACGGTGGCTGCGATTAAGTCGGGAGATCCGGACCTCATCGGGACGATCCACGAGTCGTTCAGGCGCGCTGCGCTCGGCGCTGGGCGTCCGGAGAACGAGGCGGACCGGTTCCGTTATGAGGTGGCGCGAACCGCCTTCGGCCTCGCGAGCATTGCAGCGGCGGCCGAGCGACGCCTTCACGCGCTCCCTGTTGCCGCTTGGGTGGAGGACGCGCTGAGTCGGCTCGGTCCTGCAGATGAAGGCACACGCGCTGTCCGGCGGTGGGAGGAAACCGCGCGTCTCGCGTCGAGCCTTGAGCGGGGGGACCGCCGCGCAGCCCCGCTGCTCCGGCAGCGGATGGTTAACGACGGAGAAGACGCGGCCAATCGAGCGACAGCGGCAGCAGCTCTCGCATTGCACTCCGAGGATCCTGACACCCGCTTCTATGCGAAGACGACGGTTCTACAGTTTGCCCTGATCCAAGTGTTCAGCGAGGAGTTCGGTCCTAGTGTCGCGGCGATCGTCACAGGGGATCGTTGCCACGGGTATCGAGGGGCGGCTCAGTCGCTGCTCTCCATGGAAACACGTGTAAGGTTATCGGAGGGCGTTCGTGGGCTGCTAGCGGACATCGCTCGAAGGGCGAGCATCCATGAACACATCGAGTCGTAGCTGCTCGTCGCGCTCGAGACCCCCGTATGCTCCGCCGAATCGGTCGTCCTCGAACAGGCTGATGAGCCCGCTCGTACGGTGCACCTACTTGGCCCTGGAGGACGCTGGACAGCGGAGGAGCTCGCCTAAGAGGCCCGTCGGTGCGCGACTCCTCATCGGAGCGCCCCATCAAAGACGAAGATGAGTTCGGAGACGAAGTTGAGTGGGGCTTTGGCACGGCGAGAGGGCAGGAGGCCGAGGTTGTCGTAGGCACCTACGGGCGGAGCCTGACAGGGGTGTCACCACGCTTGTATTTCTCGCAACGCACGGCGAGGTTCGAATTGACCGACCGCCGCGTGATCTTGCAGAATGCCCCCTGATCCGAGAAGCTGTCCCAACTCACCGCGCCGTATCGACACAGGAAGCAGTTGCGGACGGGGAACCCCTTCTCCTGCGCCTCCGCCAACAGGTCGACGTACACCGAACCGGCACGATCCAGCGTCAGACCGTACTCCTCTACGTGCCGCGGCTCGAACAATCGCGCGTAGGTGATCTTCTTCCCGAGCCGCTTGCGCCACACGACGAGCTCGGGCAACGTCTCCTGCTTCAGGATACTCTTCCCGCTCTCGTACACGATGAGTGCGAAGAACACCCGGGAGCCGCACGCGCACTCGGCATCGACGACCTCGGCGGGCTGAGGAGCGAACCCTACGAAGCGGGCCTCCTTTTCGCTCAGGTGCCGCGCGCGGATGCGCACGATGTCCTCCTCGCGCTCGACCGGGATCTCGATGATCCGCTCGCCCGACGCCTGCTTCGGCTCCGAGAGGAAGTGCGTCACGGCGATCTCGACGTAGAGCTTCCGCTCCGGATCGTCCTGGCTAAAGAGGAGGAGGTCGGGGACGAACGCCCCGTCCCGCTTCTCCATCCGTACGCCGTTGTAGTACCGCGTGAGATCGAACGTCCGCTCTGCCGTCCCGTGATCGCACCGCCTCCGCAGCAACGACCGAAACTTGGTGCAGACGCGCGGGTGCGTGAGCGTGATCGAGAACGGGTCGCCCGACGCCAGGCACGCGAGGTACGTCTCACGGAAGACCTCCTTCCCGAGCCGGTGGAGGTACGTCTCCGGCGCGCAGGTCGTCCCCGGCTTGTGCGCGAAGTGCTTCGCCTTCTTTTTCCCGAGAACCTTCGCGACGAGCTCGGCCTCGCACCCCAGACACCGGAACGGCTCCGCCCACGCCTCCCGCTCCGCCAAGAGCACCTCAGCGCTGACGACGGCATCCGCGGCATCGCGCGCGTAGAGGTACTGGACAGACCGTGGTGACATCGCAGAGGCTTTGGGTTGAGCGAGGTATCGACGTAGCGAAGGGCACACTAAAAGGTCCAGGCGTTGCGTCGAGGGAATGACGCCTACTGAGCGAGCCCTATGGGCAGGCATGTTACCTTGGTATAAATGACCATATGCCAGCAAGTTGGCACCCAGGTACCCTAAGTACCACCGAGCCCTTGCACGTGCCCCTCCGCTTCGTCCTTTCTGAAGCCAGAGAGATGCAGCGCCGTCACCTACGTACTCACGCCCCCGTGACGCTATGGACACGCAGCCCGCGCAGCCTCTCCCGGTCCTGCTGGCAACCGACCCGCTCGCCGCCGACCCGTTCACGGGCGACTTCGCCCTCTGCCTCTCCGGGGGCGGCTACCGCGCCGCCGCCTTCCACCTCGGCGTGCTCGACGTGCTCACCCGCCTCGGCCTCGCCGATCGCATCCGCACGCTCTCGACCATCTCGGGCGGGACGATCATCGGGGCGGCCTACGCGCTGAGCCGGACGCGGGATGAGCCCTTCGACGTGTTCTATGCCCGGTCCTACGAGGCGCTCCGGACCCGCAACGTCGTAGCGGAGGCCTTCGACCGGCTCCACGAAGCTCCGGCCGGACTCGAGGAGGGAGAGGGTCGAGGCCACCCCGTCCCGAGCCTCATCCGCGCCGCCGCCACCGTCTACGCCGACAGCGACTTCGTAGGTGACGCCACGCTCGGGGACCTGGCGGGCAGCCCGAAGACGCCCGACGAGCTCATCTTTAGCGCGACGGAGTTCCGGGGCGGCCGGGCCTTCCGCTTCCAGACCAGCCGACGAGCGCCGGGCTACGTGGGCAGCAGCGGCGACCTAAGGATCCCCGACCCGCTGTGGCGGCAGATCCGCCTCGCGGACGTCGTCGCGGCGTCGTCCTGCTTCCCCATCGCGTTCGAGCCGATCCTCTTCCCGGACGACTTCGCATGGACGGAGCCGCTGCCGGCCGTGCGCGATGCGCTCGGCGACGGCTACCGGACGCCGCTCCCGCTCATGGACGGCGGGGTCTACGACAACCAGGGCGTCGACGGCATCACCACCGTGTACAGGCGGAGCGGCGTAGAACTCGGCTGGCTCCTAGTCTCCGACAGCAGCCCCGAGCGCGGGTCCGAGGCGTTCTACACCCCCCAGGCGGAGGCCGAGAAGTCAGGGGGCCTCCCGCTCAAAGCGGTGCCTCGTCTCGCTGTGGCCCTGCTCGTGGTCGCCGTGCTGTCGATCGGGAGCCTCGGGGTGGACCTCGTGCGCGAGGTGCAAGCACGCGGGATAGCGTGGGGCCACGACCTCCTGGTCTACGGCGTCCCCATCGCGCTCGCGCTCGGGACGGCGCTCCTCGTGGTCTTCGCAGGGCTCAAGGCCCAGGACCTCATGCGCTACGCGCGCAACGAGACCGGCGTGGACCCGTGGCCCACGCTCCGCGAGGTGAGCGTCCGGGACCTTGTACACCTCGTGCGCAGCCGCCTGGGCTCGTTCACGGCGCTCACGGCGAACGTCTTCATGAAGCGCATCCGCGGCCTCATCCAGGCCGTCCTCTCCCAGGGCGAAGGGTACAAGGACAGGGTGGCGTTCAACCTCATCTACGACCTCGGCCGCAACCGCCCCACCCTCTACGGCGACCACCCGGAGCTCGAACCGACCGCGGCGCTCGTCGCGCTGGCACGGCGGTCCAACGCCCTCGGGACGACGCTCTGGTTCGACCGCGAAGACGACCTCCGCGACCTCGTCGCGTGCGGGCAGGCCACCGCCTGCTTCACGGTCCTGGAGTTCCTCGCGGAGACCTACGGCTACGGGCCCTCACTCAGCGACAGGGCCTCCAGCGATGCGGACGAAGAGCACGTCGAGGCGAAGCGCGTCCTTACCGCGGCCGAACCCCTCTGGGCACGCCTCAAGGACGATCCCATGGCACTGCTGCGCGAGAGAGGGGAGGGGCGCGGTCCCGCAAAACCCATCGACCGATAGACCCCCAACACCCCATGTATAGACCCCGCCTTACCGCGCTCGTCCTCGCGGCGCTCGTGCTCGCCGCTCCCGCCTCCCGAGCGCAGTCCGACCTCCCCGACGACACCGCGCTCATCCGCGTGCTGGACGTCGGGCAGGCCCTCTCTGTTATCGCCGCGCTCCCGGGCGACTACTACGTCGTCTTCGACGCGGGCGACGACCTCCCGGGCAACCCGGTCCTCGACGGCGTCCGCGAGATCGTCCCCGACGGCGAGGAGATCGACCTCCTCGTCATCAGCCACCCCGACTTCGACCACCTCAACGACGCCCTCTCCCTCCTCGACGCCTACCGGGGCCGCGTCCGACGCGTCGTGCGGACGGGGTTCTCGGAGGGGGCGAGCAAGACGTGGCGGGCCCTCGACTCGACGATCACCGCGCGCGCCCTGGCGGGGGAGTTCAAGGAGGTCAACCTCCAGCACACCGAGCTTCCCCCGGGGGCCACCTACCGCTACGACGAGTCGTTCGTCACCTTCCTCGTCGGCGCCCCCGAGCCGCCGCCTGACTGGGGGCTCACGAGCACGAGCGAGCAGAAGAACGCGGTGAGCCTCGCCGCTCGGATCTCGTACCGGGGCGGCTCCGTCCTCATCGCCGGCGA
>JBDUXZ010000027.1 GCA_039944855.1 Rhodothermales bacterium
GCGTAGTTTGAGCTGAACACGGCCACGCCCTCCGCTTCGAGCCGCTCCCGCACCTTGAAGAACGGCGCGCCCATCGTCACCCCCATCGCCTTCACCTCCTCGCTCCGCGCCACCACGCACCCGTCGTTGTTCGAGAGCACGACCATGGGCACGCCCCCCAGATCGGGCCGGAAGAGCCGCTCGCACGCGACGTAGAAGTTCGAGCAGTCGACGAGGCAGAACAGCCTGCGCGGGGCGCTACGCAGGGCATCGCCGAGCGCGCCATCTGCACGTCGTTGGGGTAGGGGAGGGGGCACGGGGGGCACGCTAAGAGCAGGGGAGAGGGGATCGGTGCCGGGAGAAACGGCAGGAGGGGTGCCAACCCTCGTGTCAGAACCGACCTCTTCCGTGCCCGGAAATGGATGGGGGGCTACCTACGAGGTTAGGCTGTAGCTTTCCGGTCGTGCATCGCCGCCGCGAATAGCGAGGAAGACCCACGCCGTTAAGCCCGTACACCCTCCCGATCCATGAAGACCCCCCTCGCTGAGAACCAGCTCATCCGCGCCGACTTCCTCCCGGCCACGGCACGCGTGAAGAAGTTCGAGCCCCGCGCGGGCTACTACCTCCTCGAGGTTACCCTCGACGGGACCGGCGAGTACCGGCCGCTGCGGCTCACCGACGAGCAGCTCGCCCAGGTCGAGGTCGTGAGCGCCGGAGCGACCGTCGAGGCGGGCGACCCGGAGGCGTTCTTTCTCCAGATCGAGGCGAACCGCCTCCGGCTGGCCTATCAGTTCGACCCCATGCTGGCCGTGAGCGTGAGCCAGGTGGACCCCCTCCCGCACCAGGTCGAGGCCGTCTACCACCACGCCCTGGAGATGCCGCGCATGCGGTTCCTCATCGCCGACGACCCTGGGGCCGGAAAGACGGTGATGGCGGGCCTCATTCTCAAGGAGATGCAGTACCGGGGGCTCGTCAAGCGCGTCCTCATCGTCGCACCGGGCCACCTCAAGTACCAGTGGCAGCGCGAGATGAAGGAGAAGTTCGGGACGTCGTTCCGGCTCGTCGACCGCGGCGTCATCCGCGCCCACTGGGGCGAGAACGTCTGGGAGGAGTTCCCCCTCTCCATCGCCTCGCTCGACTTCCTCAAGCAGGACGACCTCAAGGCGATGCTGAAGGGGTCGCAGTGGGACCTCATCATCGTGGACGAGGCCCACAAGATGGCCGCCTACGCCTACGAGGGCAAGGAGCGGACGAAGATCGACAAGACCGCCCGCTACCAGCTAGGCGAGGTGCTCTCGCGGCAGTCCGACCACCTCCTCTTCCTCACCGCCACCCCGCACCGCGGCGACGAGGAGAACTTCCGACTCTTCCTCGACCTCCTCCGCCCGGGCTTCTTCGCGCGGAAGGACCTCCTGAAGGAGTCGGTCGAGCGGAAGGAGAACCCGCTCTTCATCCGCAGGCTGAAGGAGGACATGCGGACGTTCGACGGGGAGCTCATCTTCCCCCCGCGCCACGTCCGAACCGTCGCCTTTAAGCTGACGGACAACGAGATGGAGCTCTACAACGCCGTTACTTCCTACGTCCAGAACTACTACGACCAGGCCAAGGCGAACCGCAACATCGCCTTCGCCATGATGATCCTCCAGCGGCGGCTCTCCTCCAGCACCCACGCCATCCTCCGCTCGCTCCAGCGCCGCCGCGAGCGCCTGGAAGAGCTCCTCCGCCTCCCCGACAAGATCCGGGGCGACGCGGAGTACGAGGCCGCTCGGCGGATGAACCCGGAGGACCTGGAGGACCTCTCCGAGCAAGAGCGCTGGGAGATCGAGGAGCGACTGGAACACCTCACGATCGCCCAGAACATCGGCGACGTTCACGCTGAGATCGACCAGCTCGACGGGCTCATCGCACAGGCCGAGACCGTCAAGGCCGCCGGCGAGGAGAGCAAGTTGGCGAAGCTGAAGGACGACGTGCTCGGCCAGCTCGACGGGCGGAAGCTCCTCGTCTTCACCGAGCACAAGGACACGCTGACCTACCTGGAGGAGCAGTTCCGGGCCTGGGGCTACAGCGTCGGGACGATCCACGGCGGGATGGACCTCGACGCCCGGATCGAGGCCGAACGCGCCTTCCGCAACGACCACCAGGTCCTCGTCGCGACGGAGGCCGCCGGCGAGGGGATCAACCTCCAGTTCTGCTCCTGGATGGTGAACTACGACATCCCGTGGAACCCGAACCGGCTGGAGCAGCGGATGGGCCGCATCCACCGCTACGGCCAGGACCGCGAGGTCTTCATTTGGAACCTCGTGGCGCGGGGCACCCGCGAGGGCCAGATCCTGGAGCGGCTCTTCGAGAAGCTCGAGCTTATGAAGGACGCCCTCGGCACCGACCGCGTCTTCGACATCATCAACGAGATCATCCCCGGCACCGACCTCGGCCAGCTCCTCAAGGAGGCCGTCTTCAGCCAGCGACGGATGGAGGAGATCGAGCACGTGATCGAGCAGGTAGACGAGGCCCATACGGGCGAAGTGCTCGAACGGGTGTTCATGTCGTCGCTCGCTACGCGCCACATCGACTACACGGGCCTGCTCCGCGAGCAGCTCGAGGCCGCCGAGAACCGGCTCGTGCCGGAGTACGTCGGCGACTTCTTCCTCCGGGCAATCCAGCGCCTGGGCGGACGGTTTACCCCCGTCGAGGGCGGCTACCGCGTGGATGCCGTGCCGGCCGAGTGTCGCGACCTCAACCAGGACCCCGACTTCCGCACGCGCTATGGCAGCGTCCACCGGGAGTACCGACGGATCACGTTCGAGAAGGACGTGGCGCGGAAGGACACGACCTTCGAGTTCGTAGCCCCCGGCCACCCCCTCCTCGAAGCGGTCAACGAAATCGTGCTGCGCCGGTTTGGCGAGCCCGGGGCGGGGGTGGCGGCTTTCGCCGACCCGACGGTGGGGCGGGAGGGCGCGCTGTGGTTCGCCGAAGGCGTCGTCCGCGACGGGACCGGGCAGCCGGCTGGCCGCCGGGTCTTCGCGCTCTTTCAGCGCCCGGACGGAACGGTCGAGGCTACGAACCCGGCGGTGCTCTGGGATCTGGAACCCGCCCCGGACGCGGACCTCCCGGAGTCGGTCCGCGCTCTCGTCGGCGACCGCAGCGGGATCGAGGACTACCTCATCGGCGAGGTGCTCCTCCCGTACCGCGAGGAGATCGCGGCCCGGCGCGACCACGACGCGGAGATCAAGGAGCGCTACGGGCTCCGCTCGCTCGACGTCCTCGTCCAGGAGTCGAACGGGAAGATCATGGAGTACGAGGCGCGCCAGGATGCGGGCGACGACGTGGCCCTCCCGCTGGGGAACGAGCAGCGGGTGCTGGAGAAGCTCCGGCGCCGGAAGGAGGAGCTGGAGCGGGAGATCCGACTGGAGCGGAACGTGATCGTGGACGAGCCCCGCGTGCTCGGCGTGGCCGCCCTCGTGCCGATGCCCGTAGCCGCCGGGGGGAACGAGGAGGAGCCGGAAGGCGAGGGGGGAGCCAGCGACCTCCCCATGACGCGCGACGATGAGATCGAGCTCGTCGGGATGCGGGTAGCCACCGAATACGAGGAGGCCCAGGGCTGGACCGTCGAGGACGTCTCGGCTGCGAAGCACGGCGGCTTCGACCTCCGCTCGACGTGCATCAACGAGGACGGCGTGATCGAGGGCGTCCGCTACATCGAGGTGAAAGCGCGCGCGCGCACCGGGGCCATCCGGATCACGAGGAACGAGTGGATGAAGGCGCGGAAGTACGGCGAGCACTACTGGCTCTACGTCGTCACCGCCGCGGCGTCGGACGCGCCGACGCTCACGCGGATCGCGGACCCCGCCTCGCGCTTCGTCGAGGGCGAGGACATCTTCGCCACCGGCTTCGAGATCCCCGAGAAGAAGTGGCGAGCACAGGAGAACCCCGAGCCGTGGATCTGGATTCCGCAAACGGTCCAGGATGCCGAGCGAATGCTCTTGGCCGTCTACCTCCCGCCCGAGCGTCCCCTGAACGGCGCATCCGAGCATCAAATCCGACTCGAGGACCGGCTGGCAGATTTGATCCGGGACTTCCGAACGTTCCCTGAGGACCCCGTCCGCGAAGTTTCCGACCGCTTCCCTGGTATCGAGAGGTGGCTCCCCCATGGCCGGGAGATCGAGCCTGAGGAGATCGTGCAGGCTCTGATACATGGAACGGACCACATGATGAGCTTGACGAACAAGATCGACTGGGAGCGCGAGAGCCTGCAAGCGCAGCCGCTGACGCCGGACCTTCGGGAATCGCTTGCCGAGTACCACTTCGGGGAGTGGCTCGCGTCGCTGTAAGGCGAGGCGGATGAGTGTATCTTCCCCGAAACGGAACCAAAACGGTGGCACCCATGGCCTCGCTAACCCTTAAAGGCATTCCCGACGACGTGATGACGCGCCTCCGCGAACGGGCGGAGGCCGAGCGGCGCAGCCTCAACCAGCAGGCGATCCGCCTGCTGGAGACGGCGCTTGACGAGGCGCGGCCGAGCTTCACGGATGCCTACGAGTCGTTCCTCAAGAAACACGGCCCCTCGCCGCTCGATGACGCATCGTTCGACGAGGTGTTCGAGGGGCTGCGAGACCAGAGCCCCGGCCGGCCCTCGCCGTTCGAGGACGAGGCGGGGGCATGATCCGGTACCTCCTCGACAGCAACATCGTCTCCGAACCGGCGCGGCAGAGACCGGCCCCCCAGGTGCAGGCGCGCTACGTGTCGCACGCGCAGGAGATGGCGATGCCCAGCGTGGTATGGCACGAGCTGCTCTACGGGCTGGAGCGGATGCCGACCGGGCGGAGGCGGGACTTCCTGGCCCACTACCTCCTCGACGTGGTGCGTCCGGCGATGCCCGTCCTCCCGTTCGACACGGCCGCTGCCGAGTGGCTGGCGCGCCAGCGCGCACGCCTCGAAGCGCAAGGGCAGCCGCGCCCCGCACTCGACGGGATGGTCGCGGCCGTGGCTGCCACACGTGGCCTCATCCTCGTCACCCGCAACACCGGCGACTTCGCAGGCTACGACAGCCTCCACGTCGAGAACTGGTTCGAGGGCGGGGATGGCTGACGAGCGCATTCGGGTTTTCAGCAGCAGCGGCAGGCCCTCGCAGACCTCGGCCGGGGCAACGCACGCGGCGTGCCGGACGAGGTGTTCCACCGCATCCGCGAGAAGGCCGCCGCCGAATGGCCCGACGACTTCCAAATGAGCCTCCACACCGAGAAGCGGCAACTCGACGCGTACGACGATCTAATCCCTGAAAACTGATTCTGTGACGAAACGCTTTATTGAATACGACCTCCCGCTGGAAGAGATCTCGGAGGAGTCCGCTCGTGAAAAGAGCATCCGTCACGGTCACCCTTCCACCCTTCATCTGTGGTGGGCACGACGGCCTCTGGCCTCGTCGCGAGCGACCGCCTTCGCGGCGCTGATCGACGATCCGGGACCTCACGAACCGGAGCGCCGACGCGAGATTAATAAGCTCATCGAGCAGATCACCCCGTGGGATGCCGTAAAAGATGGGAACTCCGCAGTCATTCTCAAAGCGCGCGAGATGCTGCGTGAGCAGTATGGCCGTGCGCCCATGGTCATCGACCCCTTCTCAGGCGGAGGGTCCATCCCGCTAGAAGCGCTCAGGCTCGGGTGCGAGACCTACGCGAACGACTACAACCCCGTCGCGGTATTTGTAGAGAGAGCGACACTAGAGTGGCCGCAGGCGTACGGAATGCAGGTAACGCTGCCAAGGGGTGATGCCCAAGATGGGGATCTCACGTCGCTGGAGAAGGGAGGCGAGAAGGTGAACCTCCTCGCATACCTGGTCGAGAAGTGGTCGCAGCGGGTCCTCGACTTGGCTCGCAGCGAGATTGGCCAGTTCTACCCTGCGGAATCCGGCGCGGGTCTCGTCGGCAAGCGAGACATTGAGAATGCGGACGGGTGGATTCCGGTCGGTTTCCTCTGGTCGCGCACCGTCCCGTGTCAGAATCCGACGTGCGGGACTGACATCCCGCTAGCCGGCCAATTCTGGCTCTCGAAGAAGAAGGACAAGCGAATCGCATACCGCCCGGTGCCTGACCCGGAGGCCCACCGTGTGGACTTCGAGCTCCTCGAAGGCGGTGCCCTTGAAGCAGCGATTGGGAAGGGTTTTGACCCCTCGGGCGGTACCGTCTCAAATGGGAACGCTCGGTGCCCAGTGTGCCACCAGATCGTCAAGAACAAGCAAGTGCGCGCCCTGGCCCTCGACGGTCTCATGGGCGAGCGGATGATCGCTGCCATCCTCCACCACCCCAACGAGACTGGTAAGAAGTACCGGCTCGCCACAGACGTCGACCGCGACGTGTTCGACGCAGCAGTCCGGCACCTTGAGCTGTCACTCGAGTCATGGCCGTTCTTGGGTAGCCCGCTCCCCGATGAGCCGATCAGCCCCGACCGGCCGTCGGCCAATGCTCGGGGGCTCTCGGGCCTGACGCGATTCGGGCTCACCCGGTTCAGCGACCTCTTCAATAAGCGTCAGCAACTCGTACTCGTGACGCTTCTTTGGAAGCTGAAGATCCTGCGGCAAGCCGTGAAGGACGACTGCGCGGCGCTGTGCGCAGACATCCCCAACGCCCCGGACTTGGAGGGCGTGACGCTGGCGGTCCAGGGATATCTGGCGATCATCCTCAGCCGTATGGCGGACTACACCTCGAATCTGACTCAATGGGTCAGTGCTGGTGAGTTCGCAGCACACACGTTCGTCCGGCAGGCGCTCCCGATCTCATGGGACTACTTCGAGAACAACGCCTTTAGTGGCGCTGGAGGAGAGTGGACCTCGCACACGGGCTGGGTCCTCCGATACATCCGGAACAACGAATGGGGCGCGGCGGCCCCCGTCCACATGAATTATGGCACGGCCACGGCCCTGCCGATTCCCGACGGCTCGCTCGACGCGGTCCTGACCGACCCGCCCTACTACGACAACGTCCCCTACGCGGACATCTCGGACTACTTCTACGTCTGGCTCAAGCGCGCGCTTGAGGACGAGATGCCTGAGCTGTTCTCGACGCCCCTCGTTCCAAAGGTGGAAGAGGCCGTCATGCAGACTTCACGCCACGCTAGCGAGGACGATGCCCGCGCCTTCTTCGAGGACCAGATCTCGAAGGCGTTCGAGGAGATGCACCGCGTGCTCCGCCCCGGTGGAGTCGCCGTGATCGTCTATGCCCACACTACGACCGAGGGTTGGGAAACCATGCTCAACGGGCTCGTCCAGGCAGGCTTTGTGGTCACAGGGTCGTGGCCACTGCACACTGAACGAAAGGAACGCCTGCTCGCGGCCCGCTCTGCGGCGCTGGCCTCGTCCATCTACATGGTCTGCCGGAAGGCGGAGCGTGCGCCGCTCGGGTTCTGGGACGCCGTCCGCCCTCAAGTCAAGGCCCGTGTCGAGGAGAAGCTGGCGCAGTTCTGGGCGGCCGGCATCGCCGGCGGCGACTTCTTCATCTCGGCCATCGGCCCCGGCATGGAGGCGTACTCCCGCTACGAGCGCGTCGAGACCGTCGGCGGCGAGGTCATCTCGGTGCTCGACCTCCTCACGTACATCCGCTCCGTCGCCACCGACTTCCTCGTCCATCGCCTCCTCAAGGGGGCCGGCACTGAGCGGATCGATAAGGAGGCGCAGTTCTACCTCACCTACCGCTGGACCTTCCTCGACAACACCGTCGAGTACGACGACGCCCGGCGCATCGCCACGGCCGAGGGCGTCAACCTCGACCGCCTCTGGGAGGAGGGAGGCTTCGTCAAGAAACGTGGCTCGAAGATCAGCGTGCTCGGACCGCACGAGCGCACGGTCAAGAAGCCCGTGAACATGGTGGATGCGCTCCACCGGGCCTGCGCGCTCTGGGAGAAGGGACAGAAGGACGCCCTCAGCCAGCACCTCTATGAGACGGGCTACGCCCGGAGCGGGGCGTTCTGGCAGCTGGGGCAGGCCATTGCCGAGTGCCTTCCCTCCGGCAAGAAGGAGAAGCAGCTCCTCGAAGGCCTCCTCCTCGGCCGCACGCAGTACGAGAAAGCCGCCGACACACCGGCGAAGGGGACCCAACTCCAGATGGACTATACGGGCTAAACCGATGCCTCCTCCCTTCCAGCCCTACGAGGTACCTGTCGCACAGTCCATGCTCGCGCTCATTGGGCGAGTAAGCGATGAGCGAGCGCGGCCCTTCCAATCGTACATGTGCTATTGGATCGCCTTCAACAACGTGTACACCACGCTGACGGCGGCAGAGGAGCCGCCCGAAGTGCGCCACAGGAACGGGAAGGTCCAAACGATAACGGTTGCGGGGCACGTGATGCCCAGAGTCAAGCACGCCCCGGAGCGGGCACAGCTTGAGCGAGTGCTGACCTACTTTCCCGACGACCTAAAGGAAGCGCTCATCCATCACGAGAGCACACGCTTCTTCGTCGAGCGAACGCCGATTTGGCGTGGAGAGACCATCGAAGAAGACAGCCTCGGGCAGCGGCTCAACGGCGTGGTCAACGTGGGATATACGGTCAGCCGTGAGCATCCCGTATGGAGTCCCATCGCGACCGCCGCCTGGGAGCGCTACGTCCGACACGGAGGTACGGTAGAGGACGGAGACGAGCTTGCCCATCAGATCCTTTTTCTTCTTTACACGGTGCGCAACAACACCTTCCACGGGGGGAAGCGGGCTGACGATGCAAACGACCACCAGGTGCTCAATCACGCGCTCCCTCTACTGCAGATGATCGTCGAGCGTCTCATCCAGCCTGACCGCTCCTAGCAAAGCAGACAGACCTAAATAGGAATCGCCGATGCGCAACTGGTTCGACCTTATCGCCCCCCACGAAGATATCCGCAAGGGGCACTTCGACGAGTCCGTCTTCGCCGCCGACCTCGGCGACGTGGCCGCCGGCCGCGCCAAGCCGGACTACCAGGACCCCTACGCCTTCTACCGGAAGACGTACCTCACGCGCGCCCTCAGCGTACTCCTGGAGAAGGTCCACGCCAAGCTCTCGAAGGGCGAGGGTCCGGCCGTCGTCCAGCTCCAGACCCCCTTCGGCGGCGGCAAGACCCACGCCCTCGTCCTCGTGTGGCACTACCTCACGAACGGAGAGGAGATCGCCGAGCTCCTCCCCGAGGGCGTGGCTCCACTCGACGCGCACGTGGCCGCCGTCGTCGGCACCGGGTTCGACCCGCTCCAAGGCCGTGACACCGACGGCGTCCACCGGCAAACGCTCTGGGGCGAGCTCCTCTACCAACTCGGCGGCCCCGAGGCGTACCGCGCCGTCGAGGAGCACGACCGGCAGCGTGTGGCGCCCGGCAAGGACGTGCTGCACCCCGTTCTGGAACGGCTCCAGCCCTTCACGATCCTCCTCGACGAACTCTTGGAATACGTCGTAGGAGCGCGGAGCGTCGAGGCCGGGGACGAGACCCTCGGTGCGCAGACGCTGAAGTTTCTCAAGGCCCTCACCGACACCGTGGCCGTCCTCGACCGCGGACTCGTCGTCGCTACGCTCCCGTCGAGCGAGCTCGAAGACTTCGGCGACGCCGAGCAGCACAACCTCGCCCAGCTCGAAAAGGTGTTCGGCCGCGTCGAGAGCATCGAGACCCCCGTCGAGGGCGAGGAGGTCTACTCCATCATCCGCCGCCGCCTCTTCGACGAGGTGAAGGACGAGGCCGCTGTCCGCGCCGTCGTGGACGCCTACGTCTCGACCTACGCCGAGCACCGCGACGAGCTGCCCCAGAAGGTCCGCAGCGCCGACTACCGCCGGAAGATGGTGCTGGCCTACCCGTTCCACCCCGACGTGGTCGACATCCTCTACGAGAAGTGGGGGACATTCCCATCCTTCCAGCGCACGCGGGGCGTGCTCCGCCTCCTCGCGAACGTCGTGGAGGACCTCTACCAGCGCGAGACCAACCTCGACCTCATCCTCCCCGGCGACATCAGCCTGGAGCGCTCGACGATCCGGCAGGAGTTCGTCAAGCACATCGGGAGCCAGTACGAGAGCGTCATCGGGAGCGACGTCGCCGGCACCGAGGCGAAGAGCCAGGCGCTCGACGAGGATAACCGTGGCTGGAAGCACCTCGCTGAACGGAACGCGACCGCCGTCTTCCTTCACTCGTTCACGGCCGACAAGGCCCACGCGGGGGCCACGCTCCCGTACGTCAAGCTCGCCGTCGTCCGGCCCGAGACGATTCCCTCGCTCGTGACGGACGTGCTGGAGAAGCAGAAGAAGGAGCTGTGGTACCTCTCGACGCGGGGCGACGAGGTCTACTTCTCGAACGTGCCGAACCTCAACCGGATGAAGCTGGATCGGATGGTGCAGCAGTCACCCGCGGCAGTGCGCGAGGAGCTGGAGAAGCGCGTCAAGCGGGAGTTGGGGACGCAGTTGTCATGCATCGCTTGGCCCCGCTCGGGGGAATCGGTCTCGGACAACACGTTGCTCAAGCTTGTCGTCGTGGACCCCGAGGGGGAGACGGACCCGGAGCGGCTGAAGGGGTGGATCGAGCGCCGAGGCGAGGGCTTCCGCGTCTACAAGAACACCCTCTTCTTCGCACTCCCGGACACCCAGACCTACGCCCGCATCGCCGACGCCGTCCGGGAGCTCCTCGCCCTCCAGGAGATCGAGCCGGAGATCGCCCGCGACGAGCGGCCCGCCATGCAGGAGAAGCGGGCGGAGGTGAAACGGCGGATTCGTGAGTTGGAGGAGGGCTTCCCCCTCAAGGTCCGCGAGCTCTACCGCACGGCGGCCGTGCCCCGTGCGAACGGCGAACTGGAAACGGTAGACCTCGGCCAGCCCGCCGTCGGCCGCCAGAACCTCGACTCGTGGTACACCGCTGAGCTGGCGGACCCCTCGCGCGGCGACATCCTCCGCCAGCCCCCCAGCCCCCGCTACCTCCAGACGAAGTTCCTCGGCGTGGGCGAGCCCGTCTCCCTCGATAAGGTGCTGGAGCAGTTCTATAAGGACCCCGGCCTCCCCGCACTGCCCGACCCCTCGCTCCTCTCCGAAGCCGTGGCCGCCGGCGTCCAGAACGGCACCTTCGGTCTGGGGCACCAGGGTGCTGACGGGGTGGTGCCCGCGAGCGTGCGCTTCGAGGAAAGCGTAGCGTCGAGCGCCATCACGCTCACGGAAGACGACGTGCTCCTGCCCGCCGAGACCGCCGAAGCCCTGAAGAAAGAGGCGAAGGCAGCCCAACCGGAGCTTCCCCTCGGCGATGGCCCGGGAGGCACACTAGAGCCCGAGGTGGACACGGCAAACGCGACAGCGACCCCCAGCCCTTCGATCGCAGAGGTACCTCCGCAGAACCTGAAGTCCTACCAGCGTCTCGACCTCCGCTTCTCCGGTGTAAGGGTGAGCCAGATCGCCGACCTCAACCGCGGCGTGTTCCGCCCCCTCACCCAGGCCGCTGGCGACTTCGCCCTCACCATCGAACTCAAGGTCGAGGCGAAGGACGGGATCCAGCGAGCCGTCATCGAGCAACAGGTTCTCGAAACACTGCGTCAGCTCGGCGCGCACATCGAGCGTCTCGAAAAAAAATGAGGAGGGCGTTTCCGGTTCGTCGGGGGCCGGGCGAATGACCGGAGTGCCGGCATACACCCCATCCCGAAGAACCGATGACCCTAGCCTCTGCTACTGAGAAACCGCCCCCCTTACGACTCCCCCCACTCACCCGGAACGACTACCGCCGCAGCGCGGAAGTCGAAGGCCAGATTCGCGCCGCACTCACTCTGAGTCGGCCGCTTCTGCGCCAACGGGTGGCGATCCGGGACTCCGACGCCTCCGACTTTCTACAAGAGGAGGCCCTGGTATTCCTGATTCGTCACTACCACGCGGGTGACGAGAGTGATCACGTCGGTGATCTCTGCGAGGCGCTCGTTTCGAGAATTACCGGATCAGTCAAGAAGTGGCTGAAGTCCTACGGGCTCCACGAGGGGACGGACCGATTCAACGACGCGTTCCGCGACGTAATCACGGGGGTCTTGGCAGGTGTGCGGCCAGAAGGACGGGGGAAGCCTTCCGGCGGCCTGCTCGATCTGAGCAGCGACAAAGCGGACTTCTTTCAGGTTCGCTTCTGGCCTGCTCTCCACCGCCTTAGCTATACGGTGCTCCGTCACTCGAAAAGGATGAAGAAGCGCGACCACCGCTCTGTTGAGCTCAACGACGTAGCGGGGCATGGGATAGGCGATGGGGACGAGGGCACCCTCGTACCTCTTGATGAATGGGAAACCCTCTCGGCTGAGCCCTACCCCGAAACCTATCTGTTGCGACAGTTCGGTGAGGACCAACTCAGCGAAGCCTTGGCTGCCGTCAACGTGCTACCGAACGCGACACATCGTCCTCTTCGGGATGTGTTTGTGCTACGGCACTGTGAGGGCTGGCAGATCGAATCGGAGGACCCCGAGAAGGTGACGCTAAGCAACTACTACGGCAAGCCGGCGAAGACCATCTACAACTGGCTCAAGAAGGCAGAAAAACTTCTAGCCGAGAACCCAAACCTCTAATGACCACGCTCACAAACCCGACCCGGGCTCCCCGCCCCTCGCTCGACGAGGTAATCGAGCAATACGCGGCGGAAGGCCCCAGCTATGAGTCCCTCAACGAATGGGTGCGCCGCTACCCGGAGTACCGCGCGGAACTCGCCGACTTCACGGTCCGGTGGAGCGCGTTCGAGCGGACGGAGCACGAGGACGTGACCGAAGACGACCCCTACGTCTCGCTTGGGATCGGGATCGTTCAAGATATCCTGGCGGAGTCCGCGCCCTCCGATGAACCCGAAGCCAAGGACGAGGAAACCACCGCGCCTCCGGCTCCCGAACCTGTAGCGACCACCCCGGCCGGCGTGGACTCGGGCGTCCCGGCCTTGTCGCTGGAGGCGATCCTGGAGGAGTGCGGGACCGACCTGTTCGAACTCGAGGACCGGTCCGGGCTCGACTACTCGGTGCTTGTAAACCTCGCCTCAGGTGGATTCACGTTCGAGACGCCGGAACTGCGGAACCGGACGATGAGGAAGCTGGCCCGGCACGTCTGCGCTCCCGATGTACCGGATTCGCGCCTCATCGGGAGGCTCGACCAGAGTGTCTGCCGCCCCCCCTACGTGACCGTCGGAGCCGCTAAGTCGAAGGGCAAACCGGAGGCCCGGACGAAAGATTTCTTCGACGGCGTGCGCGACGCTAAGGGCATGACGCCTGAGGCTAAGGCTGAATGGCTCGCCCTGCGCGACGAAGAAGATCACCCAGCTACGTAAAAAGAAGACCGCTCATGCATCATTGGAACGACGTCCGCCGCGCCGCTCGAAAGCGGCATCGAGACCTGCTGCAGGAAACGAAGGGAGACCGCTCCGCTGACGCGCTCCTGGCTGCAGCCGAACGGACCACAGGCTTCCGCCGCCGTGGCGTGGAAGCCGACAACCCCCTCCTCGACGGCGGGGAGGCGAAGCTCGACCGCGAACGCAATGTCGTCTGGTACAACGCCGACGTGTCCCAGGAGACGCAGTGGTTCTACCAGGCCCACGAGTTCGCCCACGCGTGGCTGGAGACGGGGGGGTACGGGTGCCTCGCCCAGGAGATCGACGAGGGGGCTTCGGAGGACAAAGGCCAGGTCGGTGGGGTCTCGCGCATCGAGGGCTACAATCCCCGCGAGCGGGACGAGCGGGAAGCGAACGTGTTCGCCCGGGAGTTCCTCGTACCCACGGATGCGCTCAGAACGTGGACGGCGGACGGGCTAACCGCCAGCGCTGTCGCAGCGCGGGTGGGCGTCAGCCTCAGCATGGTCCTGCATCAGCTCAGCCGGGCCTTGCTCGTTGCGGAATCGCTTGACGACGATCGCGCACGCGAGGGAGCGGGGGAGGAGGGAAGCAGGGACGATCCCGGCGCGCTCGACGACAGCCAAGAGAAAGCGGCCGAAGCTGAGGGGCCTGTTCTCGTGGTCGCCGGCCCTGGCACCGGCAAGACGCGTACGCTCACGGGCCGCACCGTCCGCCTCGTCCAGAAGGGCGTCGATCCCGAACGCATTCTCGCATTGACTTTCTCGAACCGGGCGGCCGAGGAGATGCGGAGCCGGGTGGGCCGGGTTCTCCCCAGCGAGGCACACAGGATCTGGATGGGGACCTTCCATGCGTTCGGCCTGGAACTCCTGCTCAAACACAACGAGCGCGCCGGCCTGCCGATCGCGCCCCGCGTGCTCGACCCCGTCGACGCCTCAATGCTGATGGAGGGCGTTATCGTCGACCTGGACCTCTACCATTACCGGAACCTCCCCGATCCCGGACTGCATCTTCCCAAGATCCTGGGAGCTATCTCTCGTGCTAAGGACGAGGTGGTCGGTCCCGCGGGGTATGCCCAGCTCGCAGACCGGATGCGGGCCGCGGCCACGACGGACGATGAGATCGAGCGCGCCGAAAAGGCGCAGGAGGTCGCCCACGTCTACGCGGTCTACCAAGATCTCCTCGCTCGTGAGGGCGCGCTCGACTTCGGAGACCTCATCGATCGGACGGTCCTGATACTTGAGGACGAGGCGCACGCGGACCTCTGCCGCGCTCTCCAGGACGCTTACCCACACGTGCTGGTGGACGAGTACCAGGACGTAAACCGGGCGAGTGCGCGGCTCCTCAAAGCTATCGCCGGCGACGGGGCCGGGCTGTGGGTCGTGGGCGATCCGCGCCAGGCGATCTACCGCTGGCGGGGCGCCTCGACCGAGAACGTGAAGGGCTTCGGCAAGGACTATCCGGGGGCGACCATCATGCCGCTCCAGGTGAACTACCGCTCCCGGCCTCGCATCGTAGCCACCGTGGCCGAGCTCGCCCCGCAGATGAATGCGGCACCCGCTGAAGCCTTCGAACCCTGGGCCTCCGACCGTGACGAGGAGCCAGGAGAGATCCGGATGGAGGTGGCGAGCACGATGGAGGCCGAAGGGCTCGGCCTCGCGCGGCTCATCGACGTGCGGCACGAGGCGGGAGTCGCCTATCGCGATCAGGCCGTGCTCTGTCGGAGCCACACGCTGCTCGAACGATACGCCCGGCTCCTCGAGCGGGAGGGGGTGCCCGTGCTCTACCTTGGCGATGTCTTCGAACGACCCGAGGTGCGGGACATGCTCGCCCTTGTCAGCCTCACCTGCGATGGGGGGTGGAACGGGCTCGTTCGCGTCGCCACGTTCCCCGAGTACCGCATCCCGCTCGATGACGTGGAACGTGTGGTTGCGTGGGCCAGGGAGGAGCGGCGCTACCCGCTCTCTTCGCTGGCGGAGGCGGTCCGGATCGAGGGACTCAGCCCGGAGGGAGCGCTAGGTCTCACGCGGCTCCGGGACCATCTCTATGGGGTGCATCCCAACGTTCCGACGTGGGACCTCCTGGCGAAACACCTCTTCGAGCGGAGCCGGTACCTGGAATGCCTCGAAGCCAATAACGAGGTCGAGCATCAGCAGAAACGGCTGGCCCTGTTCCAGCTCCTCGCACTCGCTCACGGCCACCGTGAGCGCGAAGGGGCCGCCCCCAATCATCCCCGGCGGTCATTCCTGCACTACGTCCGTCGGCTCGCCAAGCAAAGCGAGGACCGCCAGATTCGGCAGGTGCCCGAATGGGCCGATGACATCGACGCGGTACGGCTCCTCACGGTCCACGCCAGCAAGGGGCTGGAGTTCGAGGCCGTGTACGTCCCGGCGCTAGCTAAAACCTACTTCCCCTCCACCGATCGGCCTGGCCCGTGCCCACCGCCAGTCGGGCTGATCGATGCCGCGCTGGAGGACGTGCATGACGAAGAGGAGGAGTGCCTCTTCTTCGTGGCGATCTCTCGGGCCCGCGATACCCTCTTGCTCTCGCGAGCCGACCGTTACCTCAAGACGAACAGGAATCCGTCCGTCCTGCTTCCCCTCGTCGCCGCTCGGCTTCCGTATCCCTACGATGGGGGGGCAACGTGGACCGACGAACCAGATGCGGCCGATCCCGAACCTTCAGCAATGGAGGAACGAGGCCTCCAAGAAGGCCCGTTCTCGAACACGGATCTCGGGACGTACATGACCTGCCCCCGTCGGTATTACTACGAGCGCGTGCTTGGTCTGAGCAGTTGGGCTGAGCCGTCGCCTTTCCTGGCGTTTCACCGTGCGGTTCGGCGGACCATTCGCGGGATCATCGAAGACCGATCGACCGGAGCTTCCATTGTATATGATGACGTGCGTGCTCAGCTAGATGACGCCTGGGGGGAAGACGTGCTCGCTCAGAGTCCCTATGGCAGCCTGTTCCGCGTTGAGGCTGATCGCATGGTCAACGCCGTGCTCACGCAACCCTCCGAAGACTTCGTCGGAATCGTGCTCCGACCGGAATGGACGCTGTCCCTCGATCTCGGAGACGTGACCGTCCGCCCCGACGCGGTGCGGGTGACGGACGATGGGGCGGTAATAGAGCGATGGAAGACGGGCCGCGCCAGTAAAGTAGAGGCCGACAAAGACGAGTATGCGCTCTACCATACGGCCGCCTCGGAGCTGTTCGATGCCTATGAGGTGCGCGCCGTGACGCTCGCCGACGGGGAGCAGGTCCCGCTCCCGATGACCGACGCCAAGCGGAAGAATCGGCTGAAGAAGTACGGCGAAGCGATCGGCGCAGTGGCCGCCGGCCAGTTCCCCGCCAACCCCAGCGATCGGGAGTGCCCCGTCTGCCCGTTCTATTTCATCTGTCCGGCCTGAGGCTTCTCCGCCTCCCGTGTGAGCGGCACTTTTTGTCGCACGCCCCTTTCCGGTCGTGGCCCCCGGGAGCGAATGGGTAAGTGATAGGGCGCTCCCGTCCTATCGAACACAGACAGCCTCAGAGGGGCACGAACATGAACAAGATCGAAGTCTTTATCCAAAGCGAGGGGCGGCGCGCCGTGGAGGTGGTGGAGGTGCCAGCGAGCGGCACGGTTCGCGACCTGCTCACCGCTGCCCGTGAGAAGGGGATCGAGGTTGAGGAGGCGGACCTGCTCGTCGAGGATGCGGAGGACGCGCTCGACGCTGACCTCTCGCTAAGCGAAGCGGGCATCGGGGCGCGTACCAACGTCCACGTAGGTCGCCGCCGCCGTATCGCGGTCACCGTCCAGTTCGAGGGCGACGCGCTTCGGCACCCGTTCGCGCCGGCCCAGCGCGCGAAACACGTGCTAAAGCGCGCCACGAAGCACTTCGAGATCAGCCCCGCGGACGCGAAGGAGTACGCCCTCCAGTTGTGCGGGACGGACGACCGCCCGGAGCTCGACACGCACCTCGGCGCGCTCGTCTGCGGCCCCGAGGCGGCGCTCTGCTTCGACCTCATCCTGAAGCGGCGCGTCCAGGGCTGAAGCGATGAACAGCCCGATGACGCCCGACGAGCGGGCCTTCCTCGATCACCTCGGCAGCGGGGCATTCCGAAGCGGGGAGGCTCGCGGACGGTGGCGAATGATCTCGGTCGAATGGCCGAAGGCAGTCGTCACCGTCCGCGCGGCCCCTCGAGACGGAGCCCCCGACGAGTACGCCTTCCAGTTCGACCTCGCCGGGTACCCGAACCAAGCGCCCACCTGCGCGCCCTGGGATGTCGACACGGCCGCCTCGTTGTCCCCACCCGACTGGCCTGCGGGCACGCCAGACTCCCGCGTCGCTCATGCCTTTAATCCGGGGTGGCGTAAGGATGCGATGTACCTCCCGTGTGACCGGCAGGCGCTACAAGGGCACGACCAGTGGCGGACGCAGCACCCGTCGCTGCTGTGGTCGCCTCGCAAGGACATCACGTTCTTCCTCGGTATCCTCCATGACCTCTTGGATTCGGCGAGCTATACGGGCCGTCGCGGCACCTGACCACCGGCTTCGCTGCCGGCCCGACGTGTGGCAGGCGGGGTGGGAAGAGCTCCGCCGCCGGGGGGGCGGCCACCGCGAGAGCGGCGCGTTCCTCCTCGGTTGGAAGGACGGCGACCGGCGCGTGATCGAGCAGTTCGTCTACTACGACGATCTCGACCCCCACGCCCTCGACACCGGCATCATCACCTTCGACGGAGGGGCGTACCCCGCGCTGTGGGAGCGCTGTCGTCAGACGGGCTGGAAGGTGGTGGCCGACGTGCATACGCACCCTGGACCGGCACGCCAGAGCGGCCTCGACCGCGATCATCCCATGATCGCGCGGAGCGGCCATGTCGGCCTCATCATCCCTGACTTTGCTCAGGGTCCTCCCATCCGCCAGGAGATGGCGAACGTGGGCATCTACGAATACCTCGGCGCCGGCGAGTGGTCGAACCACAGCGGCCGAGACGCGCTCCGGTACTTCTATGTCAGCCGTTGGGCTTAAACGAGCGAACAGCGATGAACTCCAGTCACCTAGGCGATCGCCTCCACAGGACCGTCAAGCTAGCCCTCGACTCCGGCGAGGCGAGCACGATCGAAGAGGCCGAGCGGATGTTCAAGGGCTATCGGCTCGCATTGGCACTCGGCCCGGAGGTCGAGCACTCGCCGACGCTTCAGGCCGCCGTCCTCACGGCCGTGAACACGGGGGCCCGAGCTTTCCTCGGCGGCGTCTTCGTCGCTGGATGCACCGACATTCGTCTCCTCATCCCGTGGCAGGGGTGCAGCACGCTTGCCGATGCGATCCGCGACCTCGGCGCTTCGTTAATGGTTGAGATACCCCCTGGGATGCCAGTGCTCTGCTTCGGAACGCCGGGGGATGTACCCGAAGGTCAGGTGAGGATCCGCGTCACATTCGAGGGATGGTGCGGGGGCGTGGTGCCACTGGACGACGAGCGGAGCCTGCCCGAGCAGAAGGAGAACGTTGTAACCGGTGTGCTCTGCGGTGCCCTCGGCGTATCGGAAGCGTTTCAGAACGTGCGCGGCTTTCCGGTTGCTGGGCGGCGCGCGGCCGGCCTGTCGCTGTGGGAGCCCGGGCACGACTGGCTAGAGCCCGCCGGCGGCCCTCCGCTGGACTGGCTCCCCAACCACCTTTGGCTGATCGGGCTCGGCCACCTCGGACAGGCCTTCCTGTGGGTGCTGGGTTTCCTGCCCTACGCAGACCCAAGCACCGTCGAACTAGTCCTCCAAGACGACGACGTTCTGGTGGACGCTAACCTCAGCACGTCACCGCTCACGACAAGGGCGATGCTCGGACAGAAAAAAGCGAGAGCGATGGCGGCCTGGTGTGAGGAGCGTGGCTTCCGCACGACGGTCACGGAGCGGCGATTCACGAGTTCGCTTCGGCGAGGTGAGCGCGAGCCCGGCTTGGCGCTTTGCGGGGTAGATAACGCGGCAGCGCGCGCAGCCCTGGAAGAGGCCGGCTTTGAACGGATCATCGAAGCTGGCCTCGGCGCCGGGACGAGCGAGTATCTGGCGTTCCAGGTTCACACCTTCCCCGGCCCGCAGGTGGCCCGCGAGCGCTGGGGCAAGGGGGATGTCGCCCCGCTCCGGGAAGCACACGAACTCCCCGAAGGGTACCGCGCCCTCCACGAAGACCTCGACGCCTGCGGGCTCGTTACGCTGGCCGGGCGAGCCGTCGGCGCATCCTTCGTTGGAGCTGCCGTGGCGAGCATCGTCATCGCGGAGGCCATCCGCATGGTGCGCGGCAACACGTATCACGGCGTGGTAGACGGCACACTCCGGGCCCTGAGCGATGTAGAGGCGTTGGAGATGGAGCGCACCGTTCCGGTAGTGAACCTCGGCTTTGCGCTAGGAGAGTGATGCGTACGGAGCCCATCAGCACGTAGGCTACCCCCAGGGTATAAATGACGATAGGTTAGCTAGTCGGCACCCTGGTCGCATACGTTCCATCGAGACGTTGCACGTGCCTCTCCGCCTCGTCCGTTCTGAAGCCGGAGAATCGCAGCGCCGCCACTCACTCACGACCTGGTGGACCCATGGAAACGCAGCCCACGCAGCCTCTCCCGAACCTGCTGGCAACCGACCCATTAGAGGCCGCCCCGTTAGCCGCCGACCCGTTCGCCGGCAACTTCGCCCTCTGCCTCTCGGGGGGCGGGTACCGCGCGGCCGCGTTCCACCTCGGCGTGCTCGACGTGCTCACCCGCCTCGGCCTCGCCGACCGCATCCGCACGCTCTCGACCATCTCGGGCGGGACGATCGTCGGGGCGGCCTACGCGCTGAGCCGGACGCGGGACGAGCCCTTCGGCGCGTTCTACTACGGGTTCTACGAGGCGCTCCGGACCCGGAACGTCGTCGCGGAGGCCTTCGACCGGCTCCACGAGGTTCCGGCGGCGCCCGGGCAGGGCGAGCACCGCGGCCACCCCGCCCCGAGCCTCATCCGCGCCGCCGCCACCGTCTATGCCGACGACAACTTCGTCGGCGACGCCACGCTCGGGGACCTGGCGGGCAGTCCGAAGACGCCCGACGAGCTCATCTTCAGCGCGACGGAGTTCCGGGGCGGCCGGGCCTTCCGCTTCCAGACCAGCCGCCGAGCGCCGGGCCACGTGGGCAGCAGCGGCGACCTCCGGATCCCCGACCCGCTGTGGCGGCAGATCCGCCTCGCGGACGTCGTCGCGGCGTCGTCCTGCTTCCCCATCGCGTTCGAGCCGATCCTCTTCCCGGACGACTTCGCGTGGACGGAGCCGCTGCCGGCCGTGCGCGGCGCCCTCGGCGACGGCTACCGGTCCCTACTCCCGCTCATGGACGGCGGGGTCTACGACAACCAGGGCGTCGACGGCGTAACTACCGCCTACAGGCGGAGCGGCATAGAGCTCGGCTGGCTCCTAGTCTCCGACAGCAGCCCCGAGCGCGGGTCCGAGGCGTTCTACACCCCCCAGACGGAGGCCGAGGAGTCGGGCGGTCTCCCGCTCAAAGCGGTCCCCCGTCTCGCTGCGGCCCTGCTCGTGGTCGCGGCACTCTCGCTCGGGAGCCTCGGGGTGGACCTCGTGCGCGAGGTGCAAGCACGCGGGATAGCGTGGGGCCACGACCTCCTGGTCTACGGCGTCCCCATCGCGCTCGCGCTCGTGGCGGCGCTCCTCGTGGTCCTCGCAGGGCTCAAGGCACGCGACCTCATGCGCTACGCGCGCGACGAGACCGGCGTGGACCCGTGGCCCACGCTCCGCGAAGTGAGCATCCGGGACCTCGTCCACCTCGTGCGCAGCCGCCTGGGCTCGTTCACGGCGCTCACGGCGAACGTCTTCATGAAGCGCATCCGCGGCCTCATCCAGGCCGTGCTGTCCCAGGGCGAAGGGTACAAGGACAGGGTGGCGTTCAACCTCATCTACGACCTCGGCCGCAACCGCCCCACCCTCTACGGCGATCACCCGGAGCTCGAACCGACCGCCGCGCTCGTCGCGCTGGCACGGCGCTCGAACGCGCTCGGGACGACGCTCTGGTTCGACCGCGAAGACGACCTCCGCGACCTCGTCGCGTGCGGGCAGGCCACCGCCTGCTTTACGATCCTGGAGTTCCTCGCGGAGACCTACGGCTACGGGCCCTCACCCAGCGACAGGGCCTCCAGCGATGCGGACGAGGAGCACGCCGAGGCGAAGCGCGTCCTCGCCGAGGCCGGACCCCTCTGGGCACGCCTCAAGGAGGATCCCGTGGCACTGCTACGCGAGCGGGGGGAGGGGCGTGGACCCGCGAAACCCATCGACCGATAGACCCCCAACACCCCATGTACAGCCCCCGCCTTACCGCGCTCGTCCTCGCGGCGCTCGTGCTCGTCGCTCCCGCCTCCCGAGCGCAGTCCGACCTCCCCGACGGCACCGCGCTCATCCGCGTGCTGGACGTAGGGCAGGCCCTCTCGGTTGTCGCCGCGCTCCCGGGTGACTACTACGTCGTCTTCGACGCGGGCGACGACCTCCCGGGCAACCCGGTCCTCACAGGCGTCCGCGAGATCGTGCCCGACGGCGAGGAGATCGACCTCCTCGTCATCAGCCACCCCGACTTCGACCACCTCAACGACGCCCTCTCCCTCCTCGACGCCTACCGGGGCCGCGTACGACGCGTCGTGCGGACAGGGTTCTCGGAGGGGGCGAGCAAGACGTGGCAGGCCCTCGACTCGACGATCACCGCGCGCGCCCTGGCGGGGGAGTTCAAGGAGGTCAACCTCCAGCACACCGAGCTTCCCCCGGGGGCCACCTACCGCTACGGCGAGTCGTTCGTCACCTTCCTCGTCGGCGCCCCCGAGCCGCCGCCTGACTGGGGGCTCACGAGCACGAGCGAGCAGAAGAACGCGGTGAGCCTCGCCGCTCGGATCTCGTACCGGGGCGGCTCCGTCCTCATCGCCGGCGA
>JBDUXZ010000028.1 GCA_039944855.1 Rhodothermales bacterium
CGAGTCGTTCGTCACCTTCCTCGTCGGCGCCCCCGAGCCGCCGCCTGACTGGGGGCTCACGAGCACGAGCGAGCAGAAGAACGCGGTGAGCCTCGCCGCTCGGATCTCGTACCGGGGCGGCTCCGTCCTCATCGCCGGCGATGCGTTCGGACGCAAGGTGGGGACATCGGAGTCAGCCGAGTCCACGGAGCGGATGATGGAGCCCGCGGCAGCCACGGAGCGGGATATGCTCGCCTATGCCCCCGTGCTCCCCCTCGCCTCCGACGTCCTCGTCGCCGCCCATCACGGGGCCGACGACGGGAGTTCAGCCGACTTCATTGGGGCCGTCGACCCCACCTGGGTCGTCTTCTCGGCGGGGGAGGACCACGCGCACCCGCGCCAGACCACGGCCGACCGCTACATCGCTGCGGGGGTGTCCCCGTGGCGGATCCTCCGCACGGACGCCGAGGACGAGCCCGAAGAAAAAGAGTGGCGACGAGACGACTGGCCCCCTATTCCCCGAGCCGGCGGCGACGTGGACATCGCGATCTCCGGCGGCGGCCACGTCTTCGTCCGCTACCGAAGCCCTATCGGAAACTGACCTCGAGCCGGCGCTCTCGGCAGCATACAAGTTCGAGATCACCACGAACCACCTAGAGCTGTTGCCCATACAATGGCATACGTAGACGCCATGACCCCTCCGAGTTGCTAGCGACACGATGTGTGAACCTGATACCGAGCGTGTTAAGAAGCTCTTCGTCGTGGGAAATGGCTTCGATCTTCACCACGGCCTGAGTACGAGGTTTGAGGATTTCCGGTGGTATCTAGAGGAACAGAGAGCTGGGTATGATGATCAGGTGGACCTGGTAGAAACGTATCTGTGTGACTTACGAGGTAATTGGTCAAACTTGGAGGAGGCTCTGGCATCCCTAGACATTGATAGTCTCAGAGAACGCGCGCAGGACTTCCTGATGCCCTACAGCGCGGACGATTGGAGCGACGCCTACAACCACGACTACCAATACGAGATGGGGGAGGTGCTCGAAGCCCTGTCGCGTCGGCTTGTCGAGGCGATTGCGGAGTGGATCGGTGGCGTGCCTATACCAAACCCCGGCCATCTCCCTCTCCTCTTGAGGGTAGAACCCGAC